>NZ_CP102280.1:0-12500 GCF_025150085.1 Dorea longicatena | reverse complement strand
CATACCACCGGAGTTTTTACCACTGTACCATGCGGTACCGTGGTCTTATGCGGTATTAGCAGTCATTTCTAACTGTTATCCCCCTGTATGAGGCAGGTTACCCACGCGTTACTCACCCGTCCGCCGCTCAGTCACAAAGGAAATCATCCGAAGAATCTTTCCAAAGCGCTTCGCTCGACTTGCATGTGTTAAGCACGCCGCCAGCGTTCATCCTGAGCCAGGATCAAACTCTCGTTAAAAATTTTTAATTCCGATTTGACTCGGACTTAAAATCAAGTTCGTTCCAGTTCAAGAAAACTACTAGCTTTCTTATCCCCTTTACTGTTTTAAGGTTCGACATTAAATGTCTGTTCTGAATAATTCTCTTTAGAATTTTCAGGGTTGTTGTCTATTGTTTAATTATCAAGGTTCTTTGTTGTTTCTTGTTCAACAGCTTGTTTAGTATATCACACTCTCAACTGTTTGTCAAGAACTTTTTTAATTTATTTTTTGCTTTCTTTTTACAAATCTTTTAAATAATTTGTTTGCGAAAGCTTGTATATAATACCATGTATTTTATAGACTGTCAAGATGTTTTTTCATCTTTTTTATTTTTCCTTTTAAATACATTTCCCAGTATCATATATGGCCGTAAAAAAACTATCTGAAAGCTCGTTTCAGACAGTTCTCACTGACCTAACGGAGAAAGAGGGATTTGAACCCTCGCGCCGGTTACCCGACCTACACCCTTAGCAGGGGCGCCTCTTCAGCCTCTTGAGTATTTCTCCAGCGAAAGTTATTATATCAAGCCTTTCTACGTATGTCAATTACTTTTTCGCATTTTTCTAATATTTTCTTTACTGGCATATATTTACATTATATATATGCCTATTTTCTTTATTCTAAAGATCTAAAGACTACTGTTAATCGTACATTGTATTCTTTCTTTCACTATGGCTGCTATTTCTGTTGTTTTCATATCTTTATATTCATCATAAAGTAATGGTTTTAAGAAATGCACCTGTACATCCACTTGTTCTGTTGTCTTGGAATCAAATGGCACAAAACAATTAACCAGCGCAACTGGCACGATCGGACATTTTGCCCTGGTTGCCGCTTTGAAACTTCCGCCTTTGAATTCCTGTACCTGATTACCTTTTTTAGATCTTGTACCTTCCGGAAAGATAAGAAAGTTCTTTCCCGCTTTTACATCATTGCTTACATTAACAATTACCTGTAAAGACTGACGGACATCCTCTCTGTCAATCATGTAAGCCTTCATACACTCAAAAACCTGTTTAAGAAATGGAACATTAGCCACTTCTTTTTTAGCAACTACCGAAAATGGTCTTGGACACGCTTCCATAATCGCAAGTACATCATAAAGTCCCTGATGATTTGGATAGAACATGAATCCATTATCATCCGGGATGTTCTCCTGTCCATATACTTTAATATTAATATTTCCCGAAGTATTGGCACGATGATCTATGTATCTTAATAATTCATAGTGTTCTTCCTCTGTATACTTTTCAACATGTCTTGCATGATAACATAATTTGTACCAATAAACCGGCACAAACAAAATATTTCTTATAACCATCAGAAGAATTCTTCTCATATCTTTTTGTACTCCCTGATTGCTGTCTCATACAGATTGTTACCTTCGCTGTCAATTACTACGATAACCGGAAGATTCTCTACCTGAAGTTTACGGATAGCTTCCGTTCCAAGATCTTCATATGCAACAACCTCTGATGATTTTATACATTTGGACAATAAGGCACCAGCTCCTCCGATTGCCGCAAGATATACACACCCATTGCGCACAACAGCATCGATTACCGCCTGACTTCTTTTTCCTTTTCCGATCATTGCTGTCTGTCCAAGATCAAGAAGACGTGGTGCATATTTGTCCATACGGCTGGCGGTTGTCGGTCCGGCAGATCCTATTGGACGCCCCTCTCTTGCAGGAGATGGTCCCATATAATAAATTGCCTGATTTTTGATATCAATTGGTAATTCTTCGCCTCTGTCCAATGCTTCGTCCATCCGCTTATGTGCTGCATCTCTGGCAGTATAAATAGTTCCGGTGACATATACATAATCTCCAGCGTGAAGAGATTTTGCTGTTTCTTTTGTAATAGGTGCTGTGATATGCTTTTCCATAGTATTTACACCTCCCTGATAATATGGCGATTTACATGACAACAGATATTGACCGCTACAGGAAGTCCTGCAATATGCGTCGGGTAAGTATTCACATTAACTGCTAATGCGGTTGTCGTTCCGCCAAGTCCGCCCGGGCCGATTCCAAGTTTATTAACTGTATCCAGCATTTCTTCCTCCAGATCTTTAACCCATGGGATCTCAGAGTGTGATCCTGCCTCTCTTGTAAGTGCTTCTTTTGCCATCAGTGCACATTTTTCAAATGTTCCACCTATACCGACTCCGACTACCATTGGCGGACAGGCATTTGGGCCTGCATCCCTGACTGCTGTAAGAATTGCATTCTTTACACCTTCAATTCCGTCTGCCGGTTTCAGCATAAATACACGACTCATATTTTCACTTCCGAATCCTTTCGGAGCAACTTTTATCTCTACTTTATCTCCCGGAACAATACTGTAATGTATGACTGCCGGTGTGTTATCTTTTGTATTTTCGCGAATGATCGGATCTCCTACAACTGATTTTCTAAGGAAACCTTCCACATATCCCTGGCGTACACCTTCGTTCACGGCATCTTCCAGGCTGCCTCCTTCAAAATGTACATCCTGACCAACTTTCAGAAATACGACTGCCATACCTGTATCCTGACAGATTGGAATCATATCTTCGGCTGCAATCTTTAAATTATCCTGCAGCTGATCTAAAATCTGGCGTCCAAGAGGAGACTGTTCTGTATCCAACGCATGCTTCATCGCCTGATCCATATCCTCTGCCAGAAAATGATTTGCTTTTATGCACATATCTTTTATATTCTGTGTGATCGTATTTACATTAATTATTCTCATCTATATCCTCCGTCCCAAATAAAAAATGCCCTGTCTCATATTCATTTTACCCTCTCCCCATATGATATACAAGTTCTTTTCGCTGTGCTATAATGAATTTAATACATTTTTAGGAGGGGTTGAAATGACAACAAATGTAGATTTAGAGAAACTTCAAAAGGATGCCGTAGACATCTTTAATCAGGGTTTTGCCTGTTCAGAATCTGTCATTTATGCAATCAAGGAGAATTTTGAACTGGACATGTCGGATGATGCGATTGCTATGAGTTCCGGATTTCCATGGGGGCTTGGCGGAGGCGGATGTATCTGTGGTGCACTCGCCGGAGCAACGATGTGTATCGGATATTTCTTCGGACGTAAGACACCTGGTGATCCTAAGATTAACCGCTGTTTCAAGCTTTCGAACGAAATCCACGATTTCTTCAAGGAATACTGTGGTGCAACATGCTGCCGTGTTCTGACAAAAGGCAAAGAGAAGAATTCTCCGGAACGTAAAGCACAGTGTACAGACTTTGTAGCTGCTACTGTGAAGAAGACTGCGGAGATCATTCTTCGTGAACTTGCTGCAGATGAGGCGGAAAAATAAAAATATTTTTTCAAAAAACGAGGCGGAAATTTTTTAATCTTCCGCCTCGTTTTATATCTTTATTCTTCTGTCTCTACGTTCTCTGCATCTTCTGTACTTTCTTCCGGCTCTACCAGATCATCTTCTGATTCATCGCCTCTACGTACTTTTGCGATACAAGCTACTTTATCGCCTTCCGGCAGGTTGATAAGCTTCACTCCGGATGTCACTCTTCCGAGTTCTGAGATTCCGTCACACTTCATACGGATGATGATTCCCTCCGTGTTGATGATCATGATCTCATTGTCCTCATCTACTGCTTTCACACCTACAACGTTACCGGTCTTCTCTGTGATCTTATAACACTTCACGCCTTTACCGCCACGGTTCTGGGCTGTAAATTCATCGATGGAAGTACGTTTACCCATACCATATTCGGACACGATCAGCAGTTCTGTTCCCTGTGAGTCGATCTGCATTCCGATCACTTCGTCGCGGTCTACCAGATTCATACCACGGACACCCATGGATGTTCTTCCGGTCGGACGTACATCACTTTCGTTAAAACGGATACACTGTCCATACTTTGTAACCATGAACACATCATGATCGCTGTCTGTGTATTTTACCTCGATCAGCTCATCTTCCTCACGCAGAGTAATTGCTGCAAGTCCTGTCTTTCTGACATTTGCATATTCTTTAATCGGAGTCTTCTTGATGAGACCTTTCTTGGTTGCCATCAGCAGATACTCATCATCGTTATATTTCTCAATCGGAATGACCGCACTGATCTTCTCGCCCGGCATTAACTGCAGCAGGTTCACGATCGCAGTTCCTCTGGATGTTCTGCTTGCTTCCGGAATCTCGTATGCTTTCATACGGTATACACGTCCGGTGTTCGTAAAGAACATCAGGTAATGATGTGTATTGGTCATGAAGAGCTCTTCTACGTAATCCTCATCCAGCTTCTGCATTCCCTTGATTCCCTTACCGCCACGGTTCTGGGCCTTGAATGTATCATGAGACATTCGCTTGATATATCCAAGCTTAGTCATCGTAATGACCACATCTTCTCTCGGGATCAGATCTTCCATGGAAATATCAAATTCATCAAATCCGATGGATGTTCTTCTCTCATCACCGTATTTATCACGGATCACAAGAATCTCTTCTTTGATCACGCCAAGTAATAACTTTCTGTCAGCAAGGATCGCACGTAAATGTTCGATCTGCTCCATCAGTGCTTTATATTCTGCCTCGAGTTTCTCTCTTTCCAGACCTGTCAGAGCACGCAGTCTCATATCTACGATTGCCTGTGACTGTACGTCTGTCAGTCCGAAACGCTCCATCAATTCTGATTTTGCGATCTGGACCGTCTGGGAACCTCTGATGATCTTGATCACTTCATCAATGTTATCTAATGCGATCAGTAATCCCTTTAAAATATGTGCACGCTCTTCGGCTTTATTTAACTCATACTGTGTACGGCGTGTCACTACTTCTTCCTGATGTTTCAGGTAGTAGTTCAGCATCTCCATCAGGTTCATGACCTTCGGCTCATTGCCGACCAGAGCCAGCATGATCACACCGAATGTGTCCTGAAGCTGTGTATGTTTGTATAACTGGTTCAGAATAACATTGGCATTGGCATCTCTTCGAAGCTCAATGACTACACGCATTCCTTCACGGCTTGACTGGTCACTTAAATCTGTGATTCCGTCAATCTTCTTATCACGTACCAGCTCTGCAATCTTCTCGATCAGTCTTGCTTTGTTAACCATGTAAGGCAGCTCACTTACGATGATACGGCTCTTGCCATTCGGCATCGTCTCGATATCTGTGACCGCACGCACACGGATCTTGCCGCGTCCGGTTCTGTATGCCTCTTCAATTCCTCTTGTTCCGAGAATCATACCACCTGTCGGGAAGTCTGGTCCTTTGATGATCTTTAAGATCTCTTCGATCGTTGTCTCTTCTTTATCCTCGATCTGGTCATCAATGATCTGTACGACTGCATTGATCACTTCACGCAGGTTGTGCGGCGGGATATTCGTCGCCATACCTACAGCGATACCGGAAGTACCGTTGACCAGAAGGTTCGGAAATCTTGACGGCAGAACGGTAGGTTCTTTCTCCGTCTCGTCAAAGTTCGGAATGAAATCAACGGTATTTTTATTAATATCCGCTGTTAATTCCATGGAAATCTTACTCAGTCTTGCCTCTGTGTATCGCATGGCGGCAGCACCGTCACCGTCCACAGAACCAAAGTTACCATGTCCGTCTACCAGCGGGTATCTGGTAGACCATTCCTGTGCCATATTAACCAATGCACCATAGATAGAGCTGTCACCGTGCGGGTGATATTTACCCATCGTATCACCGACGATACGCGCACACTTTCTGTGCGGCTTGTCAGGACCGTTGTTCAGCTCGATCATAGAGTACATGATTCTTCTCTGTACCGGTTTCAAACCATCTCTTACATCCGGCAGGGCACGGGACGCAATAACACTCATCGCGTAGTCGATATAAGAGGTTTCCATTGTCTGTTTCAGATCCACTTCGTGGACTTTGTCAAATATATTGTCTTCCATCAATCTCTCAGAGATTTAATTATCCCTGTTCCTCCTTTCTTCTACACGCTTATATTATACATCCAGATTCTTAACGTATTTTGCATTCTCAACGATGAACTCACGTCTTGGCTCTACTTTGTCACCCATCAGTGTCGTAAATGTCAGGTCCAGTTCGCTCGTTGTCTCATCATCCATCGTTACACGTAACAGGATACGGTGTTCCGGATCCATGGTTGTCTCCCAGAGCTGTTCTGCATCCATCTCTCCAAGACCTTTGTAACGCTGGATCTTATTATTACCGTCACGGCCGACTTCATTGATGATATTACTCAGTTCTTCGTCACTGTATGCATACCATACCTTCTTGTTCTTCTCAAGCTTATAAAGCGGCGGCTGTGCCAGATATACATAACCCTGCTTGATAAGCTCCGGCATGAACCGGTAAATGAACGTCAGAAGCAGTGTACTGATATGTGCACCGTCCACGTCGGCATCGGTCATGATGATGATCTTGTGATAACGCAGTTTGGAAATATCGAAATCTTCATGGATTCCTGTACCAAATGCAGTGATCATCGCCTTGATCTCGGCATTGCCGTAGATCTTATCCAGTCTTGCCTTCTCTACGTTCAGGATCTTACCACGCAGTGGAAGGATTGCCTGCGTCGCACGGTCACGTGCTGTCTTCGCAGAACCGCCGGCAGAATCTCCCTCTACGATGTAGATCTCGCAGTTCTCCGGATTCTTATCCGAACAGTCTGCAAGCTTTCCAGGAAGTGCCATATTATCCAGTGCTGATTTTCTACGTGTCAGGTCTCTTGCCTTTCTTGCAGCCTCTCTCGCGCGCTGGGACATCACAGATTTCTCTACGATGATCTTACCAACGGCCGGATTCTGCTCAAGGAAGATCTCAAGCTGCTTGCTGACTACATTGTCAACCGCACCTCTTGCCTCGCTGTTACCAAGTTTCTGCTTGGTCTGGCCTTCAAACTGTGGATCCTCGATCTTGACGCTGATGATCGCGGTCAGGCCCTCACGGATATCTTCACCGCTTAAGTTCGGCTCATTGTCACGCAGAAGCTTGTTCTTTCTTGCATAATCATTAAATGTCTTTGTGATCGCATTACGGAATCCGACAACGTGTGTTCCACCTTCCGGAGTCGTAATGTTATTGACAAATCCATACGTATTGTCACTGTAAGAATCGTTGTGCTGCATAGCCACTTCGACAGACACATTATTTACCATACCTTCACAGTAAATGATCTGCTCATAAAGCGGTGTCGCACTGCGGTTCAGGTAAGTAACGAATTCTTTGATTCCGCCTTCGTAGTGGAATGTTCTTTCTTTCGGCTCTTCCTCACGGTCGTCCTTCAATACGATTTTCAGTCCTTTTGTCAGGAATGCCATCTCGCGGAATCTCTGTTTCAGAACATTAAAATCAAAGATCGTTGTCTCAAAAATGGTATCATCCGGCAGGAATGTTACTTTTGTACCGGTCTTTTCTTCTTCACAGTCACCGATCACGGTCAGTTTCTCCATAACTTTTCCGCGCTCGTAACGCTGCTGGTATACTTTACCCTCGTGGTAGATCTCAACTTCCAGCCAGTTGGAAAGCGCATTTACAACAGACGCTCCAACACCGTGAAGTCCACCGGATACCTTGTATCCTCCACCACCAAATTTACCTCCTGCATGCAGCACGGTAAATACAACTTCTACCGCAGGAAGTCCTGCTTTGTGGTTGATACCAACCGGAATTCCACGTCCATTATCGATAACGGTCACCGAATTGTCTTTATTGATTGTTACATAAATCGTATCACAGAAGCCCGCCAAAGCTTCGTCTACGGCATTATCGACAATCTCGTATACAAGATGATGCAAGCCTCTGGCTGATGTACTTCCAATGTACATACCAGGACGTTTGCGGACTGCCTCAAGACCTTCCAATATCTGAATTTCATCTGCGCCGTATTCATGCTGTACTTTTTCTGTACCCATTCTCAGTCCTCCTAGTTTTCTTTCGTTACCTGCCCGTTCTGGACATGGAACACTTTGTTTATTGAAAAGCGGTGATTTACAAAATCCTCAACACCCGTACAGGTAATCAAAGTCTGTATATCATGTATGCTGTCTAACAAATAGTTTTGCCTGTGTTTATCAAGTTCAGACAATACATCGTCAAGTAAAAGTATCGGGGTGTCATGTGTTGCCAGTTTGACCAGCTCGATCTCCGACAGTTTCAAAGACAGGGCAGCCGTTCTCTGCTGTCCCTGGGAACCATATTTGCGGATGTCCATATCACCGATCAGAAAGCCGATGTCGTCCCTGTGCGGCCCCACCGTTGTACTCTTCATCCGCAGATCTCTCTCCCGGTACCGGTTCAGTGCCTGTTCAAATGGCAGATCTCCCGTACTTGGCTCGTATATGATCTTCAGGCTTTCTTTACCGCCGGTCAGTCTCTGGTGAATCTTTGCAATGATCCCATTGATCTGTTCGACAAATTCTTTTCTTCTGGCAATCAGCCTTTCCCCATATTGTACCATCTGCAGCTCCCATATTTCCAGTGTATCCGAAAGATCTTTCTTTCCGCCGAAACTGAGCTCTTTCAGCAGATGGTTTCGCTGATTCACGATCCGGTTGTAATTCGACAGATTATTCAGGTACACCTTATCAAGCTGCGAAAGCTCCAGATCTATGAATCTTCTTCTCTCTGCCGGCCCGTTCTTGATAATGTTCAGATCTTCCGGCGAGAAAAATACAAGATTCACAATTCCGAAAAGTTCGCTTGCTTTCCGGATCGGCATCTTATTGATGGCAATCCCTTTCGGACTGTTCTTCTTCAGGTGCATATCGATCTGATAACTGATTCCGTTCTTTTCCACCACGGTTTCGATGTGTGATTCATCCTCGCCGAAACGGATCATATCCCTGTCCTTCGACCCGCGGTGGGACTTGGTCGTTCCGGACAGATACACAGCCTCCAGAATATTCGTCTTCCCCTGGGCATTGTTCCCGTAAAAAATATTCGTAGAACCATCAAACTCCACATTCAGAAGATCATAATTTCTAAAATTCTTTAATTTCAGGGAATTAACCTTCAATTCTGATCTCTTCTCCGTCAAATAATACAACATCTCCGCCGTATAACTTACGTCCGCGGCGTGTATCTGTCTCGCCATTTACCATGACAAGACCTTCCTGGATCACTTCTTTGGCTTCTACTCCGGATTCCACCATTCCTGTAGCTTTCAAAGCCTGTCCAAGCTTGATATATTCATCTCGTAATCTAATTGTCTCCATATGTCTCGCATTCCTCTCCCGGGATTCTCCCATATCTTATAAGTATAACTTATAGATAAATTTTATCAGATCAGCCAGGCTATATCCGATCCATCTATCAAAAAGCGTTCTACTGTATGCATTTCGTTGTATTTTTATGCACATTTTTCTGTTTTTCAGTTGCTTTTTATTATACTTATCGCTAAATCTTTTTGCAAGTATTCCTGCGTTTTTTGTTTTATCTTTTAATCTTCTTCCAGATATTCCATTCCCGTTTATGCTGCAGCATTAAAGTTAACAGGAAGAATCAGGTAGATGTAACTTTCTTCATCATCTTTGATGAAGCAAGGTGCTTTCGCATTCATCAGATAAATTGTTACTTCTTCGTCGTCGATAACACGAAGTGCATCGATCAGGAACTTCGGATTGAATCCGATCAGCAGATCTTTTCCCTCTTTTGTGATCATAATCTCTTCATTCATGGATCCGATCTGGGATTTGATCTTTAATTCCATAAGTTCGTCACCGATATTGATGATGATTGGTTTCTTGTCTCCTTCTTTTACCAGAAGTGTTGCTCGGTCGATACAGTTGAGCAGCTCTTTTTTATTAATTCTGACTTTTGTCTCATAATCATTTGACAACATCTGATCGATTCTGAAATATTCGCCTTCGATCAGACGTGATACAACGATCGTGTTATCAAATTCGAACACGATATGATTCTTTGTATATGAAATCGATACCACGTTTTCAGCCTCACCCGAAAGGATCTTACTGATCTCGATCAGTGTCTTTCCAGGTACAACAAGCTTTCTGTCAGCTACGCTTTTTTTCAATGGCACTTTTCGAATGGAAATTCTGTGTCCGTCCAGCGAAACAACTTTCAGAATGTTATCACTGATGTCGAACAATTCTCCAGTCATAAGTTTATTACTTTCACTGTCAGAAATAGAGAAAATTGTCTGACGGATGACTTCTTTCAATGTGAATTGAGAGACTTCTATAGAATCTTCTTTCTCAATAATTGGTAAGTAAGCAAATTCATCGCCAGGTTTACCGGCAATATCAAATTTTGCTTTTTCACATGTGATGACTGTCTGAAGATTATCTAAAGTTTCGATCGTTACTTCATTATCCGGAAGTTTTCTAACGATCTCTGAAAAAATCTTTGCATCGATAGCGATCATTCCGCGATCAATAATGTCTCCGGAAATTTCTGTCTGGATACCAAGTTCCATATCATTCGCTGTTAATTTGATAATATCTGTTGTTGCATCAATAAGAATACATTCAAGGATTGGCATTGTTGTTTTAGATGGAACTGCTTTGGAAACAATACTGACACCTTTGACCAGGTTGGATTTACTGCAGGTAATTTTCATATGTGTATAACTCCTTTCGCACGTGTGTGATAGATAAATAAATAAAATAGTTTCCGCCTCAGCCGTATTAGGGGATGTGGAAAAGAGGAAAAGTGCCTCTAGCCCAGTGTTTGCAAGGAATTTTGGCTTTGAAAACTTTGTGGAATTCGACTGGATTTTATGTGGAACGACTGTTGAAAACTTTTTCGTTTCTAAAGACAGGTGTAAAATTCCTGGTTTTTTCCCAAGGCTGTCCCATAGTTATCCACATGTCAGACGCAGATTTTCCACATAGTTATTCACAGGCCAAAATGGCAAAATAAGGCTAAGCCGGATTGATTTTCTTCTTTATAATATTAATAGTGTTAGAAAGAGTCTCGTCCGCCTTTAATTCGTTCTCGATTTTCTCAATCCCATGCTTGATGGTAGAGTGATCCTTGCCCCCAAGAATGACACCGACTGCTTTTAATGAAGTTTCTGTCATATTTCGGATCAGATACATGGCAATCTGGCGCGGAAATACGATCTCGGCGTTACGTTTATTCCCTTTCAGATCAGGAATAGATACACCAAAATGTTCGGAAACGATGTCCAAAATCAGTTCAGGCGTAACTTCTCTGCGATTATCCGAAGAAATGATATCTTTTAAGGCCTCTGCTGCAAGGGCAATATCGATAGAACCGGTGTTGTTCAGTTTATAAAGAGCAATCAGTTTATTAAGAGACCCTTCAAGTTCTCGGATATTTGTCTTGACGTTCGTTGCGATATATTCGAGTACATCATTCGGAATATTGTATTTTTCCAGATGATCCAGCTCGATCTTCTTCTGTAAAATCGCCATACGGGTTTCATAATTAGGTGATGAAATATCAGCAATCAGACCCCACTCAAATCGCGTACGAAGTCTGGCCTCCAAAGTTTCAATATCTTTCGGCGGCTTATCAGACGATATGATGATCTGCTTTCCGGATGTATGCAGATGGTTAAATGTGTGGAAGAATTCTTCCTGTGTACTTTCTTTTCCGATAATGAATTGGATATCATCGATCAAAAGTACGTCATTATTACGGTATTTATCGCGGAATTTCGACATTGCGGACTCGTTTCCGGCGGTTTTTCCGTTTTTGAGAGCTTCGATCAGCTCATTGGTAAATGTCTCGCTGGTTACATAGAGGACTTTTTTCTTTGGATTCTTGTCCAGAATAAAATGTGCAATTGAGTGCATCAAATGAGTCTTTCCAAGTCCAACACCTCCATATAAGAAGAGGGGATTGTATACTTCTCCCGGAGATTCGGCTACAGCAAGGGAAGCTGCATGGGCGAAATTATTGTTACCGCCGACAACGAAGGTATCAAAAGTATACTTCGGATTAAGCCCGGCTTTTTCCGCAGCACTTTTGCTTTTTTTCTTCTGATTTGCTTCAATGGCCATATTCTGAATCTCGTTCAGTCTGTCATCATCCTCGGAAATGAAGACAACTTCATATTCAGTTCCAGTAATCTCCGCAATACATACTTTTAATGGAAGCTGATATTTTTTTTCAATATATTCTACACTCGCATTCATATTTACTAATATAAATACGGTATTGTCTACGACATCGTAAACTTTCAATGGTTGGATCCACGTATTGAACGATACATTGGACAACTCATGTTCGACCCTGAGATGTTCGATAATTTCAGGCCATTTTTCCTTTACTGTATTCATCAT